>CBDCAX010000001.1:0-7331 GCA_965214075.1 Phototrophicaceae bacterium
GCAGTAAGACTCGGCGATGCCCGCCTCGAAGGGATTGAAGACCGAGGTGAACAAGACCACTGGCGGGTCTTCCAAAGTCGCTGGTGGCGGCAACCGCCAGCTGCGTAATGGCGGCGCTGAGCGTGATGAGGGCGTCGGGTTCTTCGTCCAATGCCTGCTCGATCATCAAGTTGGCGGTGGGCAGGTCGAAGTTGGCGCTGCCGCGGATGATGCGCAGTTGCTCGCCAGCCAAGTCCGACTCTTCGTACAGGGTGGCGCGTTCATCAGCCCTTGATGAAGCCGTAGGATTCCAGCACATCCAGGACCGCGCCCTCGGTAACGGCGTTGGTGGGCAGCTCGCCAAAGCTGAGTATGGCGATGGTCGGATGCTCATCGGCTTGTACCGCCGCCAGTGGCAGCAGCAGCGCCAATATCAAAATTGCCAGTAAAACTTTGCGCATGATCAGGCTCCTTATTGATGCGAATCAATCGCTGAGGCAGGGACGAAATTTAATCCTCTGCTCAATACAAATATTACTATGGATTATACACTGCGCCGCCAAATTGACAATGACGGCGCAATCGCTCTTGCGGCCCCTCGCTCTGGGGGAGGGCTTTGGGCTGGCGGCAGAGGCGCGCCATTTAGTCCTTCGATGTTTCGGCGCTAGGTGTATGCTCCCAAACAACCTCCGTTACTTTACCAGTCTGTGGATTGTAGACAACGCTGTTGCCCGCGCATTTGACGGAAACGCGAAAGTACATGGTTTGTCCCGCCACTTGGGAAAGCGCCGTCATTTCAAAAAAGGTATCTCCGCCTAGCGTACCTTCCCAGTAGAGCCTGCTTGGGTTGATAGTTGTCCAGACCGTGAATATGCCACCGCCATTCGCTTGCATTTTTCTTTCCCCGTCAATGGCATGTGGGACGGTGCCCCATTTCAATACCCAATCCCCCTGGCGTTCTCCGCTATACTTGAAATCCGCGATGCTCGCGCCGCTATAACCACAAGTCGAATCCGATTCTATTATCGTATGATCCGCCAGCGCGGGCAGGGCGGCGAAGAGCATAAGCAGCGCCAGGGCGCTGCCGATGATGGTGATAACTTGGCGAGTTTTCATGTATTTGTTCCTGATTTGTACAGTGTCTTAATTCAGCATAAGCGACTATCGCCGCCGCCGTTAATCCGGGGATTGCGCTGAGGGGAGGGAGCGCCAGCGCAGGCGGGCGCATCCCCCAAGCTCCGCTAACTTTCGTCCACATACGCCCAAGGCGTCCAGGTATCGTTCGTCAACTTTACTTTTGACGCGGAATTTGAAGCGCGCGTTGCCCACCCGATGGAAGGACAGATCATTATGCCGCAGGACTGTCCGCGTCCCGTTTGCGTTTGTCGAGGTGTTAAAATAGTTAGATGTTCCCCAGACATTAGAAATGCCGCCGCCCTTAAGTTGCAGCTTCACGCTCTTCATATTGGCGATGATATCCCAACTCAATACCATGTACTGCCCATGTTCGACGCCATCATAAGTCAGGCTGTTGATGGTCACGTTGTTGTTCGTCTGCGCCAGCGCGGGCAGCGAGAATAGCATAATCAGCGCCAGGGCGCTGCCGATGATGGTTATAGCGGATCGAGTTTTCATGTATTTGCTCCTTATGGCTGATTGCCTTACTTTCAGCATAAGCGCATTTTGCCGCTGCTGTCAATCCGGGGCATGCGCTGGGGGGAGCGCCAGGGCAAGGCGGGCGCATCCCCACAGGCTCCGCTAGTCTTCGTCCACATACGCCCAAGGCGTCCAGTCATCGCTCGTCAATTGTATCTTCACGCGGAATTTGAAGAGCGCGTTGCCCACCCGATAAGAGTTCAGGTCCTGAATGGTCATGCCCGTGCTTGACCCGCTAGTCGCGGTCGTGAAATCGGTATAGGTATGCCAGGTATCGACGATGCCGCCGCCCTGAATCTGCAGCTTCACGCTGTAAGTATTGGCGACAGTATCCCAACTCAACCGTATGTCATCAACATTATAGACCCCATCGTAATCGCTTCAAATTTTATTCACCACATAGACACCGAGAGTCGCGTAGGGCGCGTGGACACAGCCCTGCGACACAGCCCTGCGACAATGACCGCCAACACCGAGATTTATCCGAAATTTGCCAAAAAAGGACGAAATGTAGGGGCGATTTTGCGCCAAATTTCATGAGCGAGCCTTGGCTCGCCCCTACAATTCATCAGTTTGATGTTAAATTCGACAGATATGGATTTTGAAGCGATTGCTCCTTCGATGTTTCGGCGCTAGGCGTATGCTCAAAATTCCCTTGGAAAAGGGTTGTTCCCGCGCATTTGACGTAAACGCGAAAGTACAGGGTTTGCCCCGCCACTTGGGAAAGCGCCGACATTTCAAATAGGGATTCCCCTCCGATCGCGCTAGTGCCAAAATTTACTGGGCTCATAGTTGTCCATACCGTGAATATGCCACCGCCGTTCGCTTGCAGCCAATAGTGATTCCAATGCGGAACCGTATCCCACGATAGATACCAAGAGCCAAATGAATCCACTTGATCAAACGAGAAATTTGCGATGCTCGCGCCGTCATAACCACAAGTCGAATCCGAACTGAAAATCGCATGATCCGCCCCCGTGGGCAGGGCGGCGAAGAGCAAAAGCAGCGCCAGCGCCAGGCAGATGGCAATGCGCTTGTGTCGCTTCATTTCTGTTTCTCCTTCAGAGATATAATGCCCCGGCTCGGGGGACCGGCGCGCCATTTAGTCCTTCGATGTTTCGGCGGTCGGTGTCAGTCCATAAAATCCTCCGCCCCCAGAGCAATTGATACTGATGCGGAAGTAGAGGGTTTTTCCTGCCTCTTGGGCAAGCGGCGTCATTTCAAAGTAAGTTTCCCCTGCGATCACACTTTTGTACATCCTTACTGGCCACACAGTCGTCCATACGCTGGTTATGCCACCGCCCTTGATTTGCATCACTCTGCTTACCTCATGTGGAACCGAATCCCAGGACAACTTCCAAATCATTGCTGATATCGTCCAATCCATCATACGAGAAATCCGCGATGCTCGCGCCATCCGAGCCACAATACGAATCCGAATTGTTAATCGTATGATTCGCCCCGGCGGGCAGGGCGGCGAATAGCAGAATCAGCGCCAGGCTGATTACCGGTCTTGTGTTCATCGTTCTCCTCAGTTTTTGCTCGTGAGCCCAGCTTGGAAAATCAGCATGGCGGGCGCGGGCGCGCCCACCGCTTTGTCCAGGATTATAGGGAGGCGTAAGCCCAGGAGGTGTAACCGCCGGGAATCTGCAGCTTCAGGCGGAATCGCAAGGTGCTGCAGCCATAGTTTCGCACCACGCCTGTTCTCAGATAGCTCTTCCCCCCGCTGCTCCGGGTTGAATGAACATTCGTGCTCACCCAGACTTGGGATACGCAACCGCCTTTTGAGCTGAAGTCGGTAGATAAGAGCTATTGGCGATCGTATCCCAGCTCAATTTGTATTCATTTGTGCTGCCGTCGGTGCCGTCATAACTGAAGTTGCTGATGGACGTGTTGTTGTTCTGCGCCAAGGCGGGCAGGGCGGCGACCAGCAGAATCAGCGCCAGCGCCAGGCTGATAACAATGACGATACGTTTGTGTTGCTTCATTTTTCCTTCTCCCCGTTGCTTATGTTCTTACGAAACTTAGGCGAAACTTAACTCTGGGCGCTTGCCCAGCCTAATCAAAACTGACATCCAAATAAGCCCAGTCGCTGGTGCTGGCGGCGGTGCAGGTGTCGCCGGAATACTCGGTGCAGACATCGGCTTTCGCGCGGAAGCTCAAGGTCTTGCCGGCTAGATCGGATGGCGAATCGGTCAGCGGATCTGCTTTGATATGCGTTCGGTCCTGGTCGAACCAGCTGCTATCGAGCCAGACCGAGGTCCACATGCTGGTGATGCCGCCGCCGGTGAATTGCAAGATGGCTCCAATCTCGTTGCTGCTGGTGGTCTTCCAACTGAAATACAGGTGCCCATCGCTGTCAATCTGGTGAAATGTGAAGTCGTCGGGCGGGGCTGGCTCGCAGCGGCAGCGCGGCCAAGAGCCACATCAATACCAGGGCAAGGCAGATGAAAATCCTGGCGCGTCGCTTCATGTTGCTCTTCCTTTCCTTGTCAATGCCGGTCGCGGCTAATCGAGCTGCACCCTCAGCTTCGCCCACTTGGAGCGTAAGGTAACCATTTCATTATTGACCGTCTCCGTCGTTTGCAGCTTTAAGCGGAAACGCGCCTCGGTGCCGGGGTGCCAAGCCGATAGCGGAGCCATGGTCAAAGTGCCTTTGTATGTTGCGGTATTATAGTTGGTGGAAACCGCTGCAACCGTCGTCCAGACGTCGACCACGCCGGGGACTTTTGCCTGAAATTTGAATACTCTTTCTTGCGAAGAGATGATTTGCCAGCCTAAAGACCAGGTTTGCCATTGCTGTTGAGTCCATCATATTGAAAGTTAAGTATGGAATAGGAGTTGTTGTATAGCGCCTGCAGCGGCAGCGCGGCGAATATGCCGCAGAGGGCGATCATCAGGCTCGCGAGTTTGATAATTGAGCGGGTTTGCATTGAGTTCTTCCCTATCTTGCGAATTGTTGCGAATGATGAACTTGCCCCTCTTTGATGGCGAGAGGTGTGAACTTTGGGACGGAGGGGGGCGAGCTCCGCCCCCAGCGCTGCCTAATCAAATTTCACTTCCACGGTTGACCAGCCTGTTTTCGCCTGTTGGTCGCAATCTCCCAGTTCATTATGGGCGACACAGTATTGTACGCGGGCGCGAAAATCAAAGGTCAATCCCGATGGATCGCTGACCAGCGCCGCAAACTTGACATGGGTTCTGTTGTTTTCTCGCGAGTAGCTCTCGTTCGAAATGGAAGTCCCAAACATTGGTGACGCCGCCGCCTTTGAATTGAATCCAAGCATAATTCTCGTAGCTTTCGGTCTGCCAACTGAACTCCCAATCATTCTCCGCCGTTACCTCTTCAAATTTGTAATCGTCAGCGGCGTAGACTTGCAAGATCAGCGCTACGAGCAGGAGTATCAGGGCGGTCATCATACCGGCAATTTTGCTTGCGCTTCGGGTTTTCATTGTGTTCTTCCTTTCCTTGCGATTCATTGCGAATTGTTGCGAATGAATCGCGTGTCGGCGCGGCTCGTCCTAGCCACCGCGCCGATGCGCTACTTATCTAAAATGTATGCTGCAGGGTTGCCCAATCCGTGCTGACGCAAGTGGGTTACAGCGCCACTACGCGTACAAGTCGCTACCTTGACGCGGAACTTGAAAGGTCTTGCCGCCGGGGTTGTTGCTCAGCGGGTCGAACAATTCGCTGGACCTTTGGGGACCAAATAGCGCTGCTTGTGTTGACTGTGGTCCAGACATCCGTGATGCCGCCGCCTTTGAATTGGACGGCCGCCGACTCCTGATTTAGCAAGGAATCCCAGCTGAGTTCCCACTTATGATAAGTCGTTGAGCCGCCGAGATGCTGCACGGTCCAGGTTCGGACGGCGAACTGCAGGTTGTCAACGCTGCCGCTTTGCGCCAGCGCGGACAGGGCGGCCAGCAGGAGAATCAGGGCGATCATCATGCCGGCGAGATTGAAGGTGGAGCGTATCGTCATTGCTGTCATCCTTTTGTGAATGGCTCTACTTCTATCTTAAGCCTAATTTATATTGGCGGTCAATCTTTTACGCGGACCTGCCGGGCAACTTCGGGGCTTGGCGCTGCCCCCGAGCCGCTAAATCGGGGCAATAAAAATCCCCTTCCCGCGAACTTGGGAAGGGGATCCGGGCTGGCTGCCAAGCCAGGCTTAGCTGAAGTCCAGCTCGATGATATCGCTCCAGCCTGAATTGCCCACTTTCACGCGGTATTTCAAGGTTGTGCCGGGGTTGTTCAGCAAAGCTGTAATACTCAGTCGGGTTACACCAGTGTTCAAATGCTCGACCTTGCGATTTTGCACGCGCATCCACACAGCGGAGATGCCGCCGCCTTTGACATACATCTTGATTTCGCCGCCAGCGGTATAGGTGCTCCACTGAAATTCGTCAAAGTAGGTGCTGGAGTTGAAGCCGACATACTCGAAGTTGGTGATTGCGTATGAGCCGCTGGCTATAGCTGGCAGCGTACTGAAAGCGAATAAGAGGACAAATGCCATTACTGCGATTGAGACGAACTTTGGATTCTTCATGTGTTACCGCCTTTTCTTAGATGCTCTACTATCATCATAAGCCTTTTTAGTATCGGCGGTCAATCTTTTCGCGGACCTGCCGCAGGGCAATCGCTTCAAATTTTATTCACCACGTAGACACCGAGAGTCGCGTAGACAATGACCGCCAACACCGAGATTTATCGGTAAATATGCCAAAAAAGGACGTAATGTAGGGGCGATTCTGTGAATCGCCCACGATTTTGCACCCAATTTCATGGGCGAGCCAAGGCTCGCCCCTACAATTCATCAGTTTGATGTTAAATTCGACAGTTATGGATTTTGAAGCGATTGCCCTGGGACCTGCCGGTCAACTTCGGGGCTGGGCGCTGCCCCCAAGCCGCTAAATCGGGGCAGAAAAAAATCCCCTTCCCGCAAACTTGGGAAGGGGATCTGGGCTGGCTGCCAAGCCAGGCTTAGGTGAAGTCCAGCTCGATGACATTGCTCCAGCTTGAATTGCCCACTTTCACGCGGTATTTCAAGGTTGTGCCGGCTGTGTTCTGCAAGGGCGTAACGCTCAGTTTGGTTTTGCCATTGTCCAAATGCGCGACCTTGCGATTCGCCATGCGCATCCACACAGCGGTGATGCCGCCGTCTTTGACATTCAGCTTGATTTCGCCGCCGCCGGCATAGGTGTCCCACTGAAATTCGTCATAGCCGCTGTCGGCGTTGTAGCCGACATACTCGAAGTTGCTGATCTGGTTCGAGTTGGCTAACAATGGCAGCGCGCTGAATGCGAATAAGAGGACAAATGATATTACTGTGATTGAGACGAACTTTGGATTCTTCATGCGCCACCACCTTTTCAAGTTATCTTATATTCATTGTAAACAATATTTTGGATTTGTAGTCAAGCAAGTCGACGCGGCGTTAGCTCTTTGAGACGCGCAGTTCCGCGCGGGCATTGAGGAATTTGCCCAGCGCTTCCGCCTCGCGCTCCAGCGGCGGCAATATCGCGGACTCAAGACTTGCGAAAGGCGCGACCGTGATGCGGAAGCAATGCCGTCTTTTCTCCAGTTTCCAGTTGGCGACTGCCTGCCCATCCACGATGACGCAGGTGCGGATTAAGCCGCCGCCGGGATGAACCAGCTTGGCGTAGCGGTCCTCGACCATGAAGGCGCGGCTGGCG
>CBDCAX010000002.1:0-5476 GCA_965214075.1 Phototrophicaceae bacterium
CCCTGCGCCCCGACTGGATAGAGCAGATTAATACGGCGAATCGGGTTGACCTGATGCCGCTGGCGGCGGACATGGCGGAGCTGGCGCGGAGTTTGCAGCGGGCGCAGTTGGCGGCGGCGCAGGCGCGGCGGGCGGACTTTGTGGCGCTGGGCGGAGCGTGAGCGCGCTGGAGTATGTATTGTAAGTGTTGAGCAAGGCCTGGGGTGGTGGGGGGTATGCACCCTCAATGTCACCTCAGTATCCTGAAATCATGCGGGTCAGCTAGTTGCCAGCCGGAGCGCCTCTTTATGGCAAGGCCATCAACTGAAATGGTCTTCCAGTCAATGTGAGCTTTATGTGCGGTTATATAGTCATCTTTACCGAGATTCATTCGAAGATTTCGCCCTGAGCCACTCCGATCCGTACGCAAGACAACGATGGAACGCTCATTATTGTCTGCGTCGTCGCTTTGCGGGTCAACCAAAGAGCTCAACCCAATAACCAATCCCTCGATCCGATTGAACACGGGTTTCATCTCTTTGAGCTTGTCGTGAGTTCTCTTCAAACATTCGATATGCTGACGCTCAATTCGAATGTTTCTTACGTCTTGTACGCCCTGTGAGACAGGGAGTTTTCTTGACCACTTTACGCTGTATTGCACAGGTATGGTCGAATACTTTGAGATATCAAGGACCGCTTTGCACATGTTGGCGTTGAAACCGTCCGCATAGCCTTCTACCAGCGACTGCAAATCATCAGTTCTTGCTGCAGCGTCAACCATAAACAGACCGGTTGCGATGCGTTCCATCACCCGTCTCTCCAAGGGGAGTTTGTCACCCGGATCCTGCCCCTCAAAGGGAATCTCCAGCTGGTAAGCCTCTTTTTCGCCGACCTGTGAGTCGACATGGTGCCGGACGTTCCCGTTACATTTTTGGCTGAATTCAAAATGACGCAGCATTTTTCTAGCTTCCGTGTAAAACTGGTTGAATTTCGGCTTAAGACTACGTTCCATGTTGGCGGAATGTGCAATTAGTCGCCTAATCGACGGTATCTGTGTGTCGGCAAAAGCAACTGATCGAGCATCGCTGTCGATTGTCAATGCATCGCGATCGAACCAGTAGATTTCATGCGCTATCTTTTCGTGTGCTTCACCTGTTGTGGAAGAAAGTGTCTTAAGCATGTGTTCAACATAGACGAAGTAATCTGGTGCAAGAGCATTCTTTGGCAATACAATGTCAACAAAGTGGGTGCCTCGAAACACGAGCCACCGATCATTCTCGTTCTTTAGGGGCCAGCCCTTGTGTGTGAGATAAGCACCAAGTTGAGTCGGAGTGAGCTTGTGAAGTTGCTTAAAGTCAATGTTCATGAGTTATGTTCCCGTATAGCTCGCTCAGTTAGCTTAATTACAGTCTCCGAGTCAAAGACATTGCTTTCTGGTATCGGGATACGTATGGTAGAATTGTCTTTGTTTGGCGATTGCCGTTGACCAGTAAGCTCCGTCCAGTAACAGCAGTGCCTCAAGCACATAATCTCGCTGTTCTGACTAAGCCATGTCTCGGGACCTTAGGCATGTTAAATGCCACTAGAATCTTGATGCCTACCCCTGTCCAGTTAACGAGCTTGTTGTAGTCCCGGACTTTCATCGGAAAAATAACGTTGCCATCTTTGAATACACATCGTGTAGAAGCCTTAAGCTGACAGTTAAAAACAACTCCCCCATCTTCATATTTATTAGGATTTTGTGGGTCTTGAACCCAGTCGCTTACTCTGAGATCTATGCCAGCATCTCTTCGAGGATTCTCGCAACTCTTCCCTGCGTCTGCTACAACTGCGTTAACGTACGCAACTTGCAGGAATTCCATCTTCAGATAATCTAGCGGCTGCATTAAATATTTCCCATATATTCTTAGTGACTTCTCAAAGAATGACCGCTTTCTTTACAATTATACGCCTTATGTGAAATGAATTGAGCGTTAAAAGGTTTGAACGTCGATATTGTACGTTTTGCGTAGAATCCGCTTAAACAGATGTGCGGTGACTTTTGCACACAGTCGCGCTCCCAACCCATCAACCGTCTTTGCTAACATGCGTTCCAAATTTCGCCCTGTGTTCTGAAGTTCATGAAAGAGCCCTTCAATGCGTAGGCGCATACTATTGAGCAAAGCATCATAGCCCGGCGGATTCTGGTGTTTCTGGTTTTTCCGTTTTGGCGTCAGGATCCTATTGCCAGTCTGCTCCAGCATTTGGGCTTGCCACTCAGCTCCAATAAAGCCCTTGTCGCCAATCAACACGCCGTTTTTGATATAATCAATCATCGCTTCAGCCGCTAGGCGTTCATCGGTATTGGCCGCCACCAAATCATATACCACCGCTTGACCATCCAGTGTTGATATCATCACCAGCTTATATCCGAAATAGTTTAGCTTGCGGCTGGCGCAAAATCCGAAGTCAGCACTGCCGTAAAAATCACTGCGCCGCTTACTGCGCTTATATCCCAGCACCGGCACCGGCTTGGTATCTATCAGAAATTTTTCCTGATGGGCTATTCCCATGTCCATCAGTAAATCTCGGCGCATCCACTCCATTGGGTAATGCAAGCTGCGCGCGCGGCGATTGAATTGGCTTTGGCTTAAGAGATCAGGGAACAAGTCGCTATGATTGGCGCGCATATACCCCAAATATTGCTGCTCGGATGAAAAGGGTAGGTATTCAGCACACAGCATCAAAGTCAAGACTTCGCTATCGCTGAACTTAGGCTTGCGTCCGACTTTCCTTGCCAAGTACCGCTGTCCTTTCGTGTGACACCAATCGTCAATCAGAACAAAGAGGATGGTAAACAAGGATTCAATGTTTATACTGGTCATTGGGTTGATTCTCCTAATGGCTTGTAGACACCTTCCATTATGGAGATCAGCCCATTTTTGGCAAATCTATTTCACATAAGGCGTATTATAGTATACATTTGTAAAGTGCTGCCTTACAACGCTCGCTCTTGCCTTTGTGGTGAAAAAATCTCTGTACCCTCAGTAAGTGCAATAAAGTAATGAAACATTTTGTGTACAACACTTTAAGTGATTTTGGGCGACTGGACCGCAGTGTCTACGCGCGGCACAGAATCGCCCCTACAATTCCTTAGATAATTGCGATAATCGCTACATCATGGTACTGATTCGATTGCTCAAATGTTGCGTAATACATCTATCCGCACTGCATTTTTCTCTGTGCCCTCTGTGCCTCTGTGTTGAATCCAAAACCCGCAACCATACAGTCGCCACCTGCCTCCCAATCCCTGCTGCCCTTTTTCCTATGGAGGCCACCATATCGGTTTCCTCACTGCCTGTATGTGCCGCCGCGCCCGCCAAGCCAGAGCGGGTACCTCTCCGAAAAACCCTGCTATATCTATACTGGATATATCCTTTTCAGAAAAAATCAGGGATTTTGCCGGTCATTTGCGGGGCTATTCTGGGCAAATTTACGTCGCCAACCGAGGCAAATGCCAGCCAAATTCGCTGCCGCCGAGCGGCTGTGGTACAAACAATGAAAACTAAGGATACAAGACATGACTGAATCAAGTTCCCGCAGCCAAACCTTCTTCAACGAAGACGGCGTCGCCGGCCTCACCCACCGCGCCTTCACCGCCGCCATGGGCTACGACAACGCCGACATGGCGCGCCCGCTGATCGGCATCGGCAATACCTGGAGCGAGCTCAACAACTGCAACGCCCATCTGCGCGCGCTGGCTGAAGCGGTCAAGCGCGGCGTACTGCAGGCCGGCGGGCTGCCGCTGGAATTCCCTACCATCTCCTTGGGCGAGATCTACCTCAGCCCGACCTCGATGCTCTATCGCAACCTGGCGGCCATGGATACCGAAGAGATGATCCGCGGCAACCCGCTCGATGGCGTGGTGCTGCTGACCAATTGCGACAAGACCACCCCCGCCGCGCTCATGGGCGCCGCCAGCGCCGATATACCGACCATCATGCTCAGCGGCGGACCCATGCTCAACGGGCATTACCAGGGCGAGATCCTGGGCGCATGCACCGACTGCCGCCGTTACACCGCCGAGTTTCAGGCGGGGGCGATAACAGCCCGAAACATACCAGGCGGTTGAGGAAAACCTAGTGCGCAGCGCCGGGCACTGCATGGTCATGGGCACCGCTTCGACCATGAATTCGCTGATGGAAGCGCTGGGCATGGCGCTGCCGGGCAATGGCGCCATCCCCGCCGCCGATTCGCGCCGGGTACGGCTGGCACAAGCCGCCGGCCGGCAGATCGTCGAATTGGTCAAAGCGGATATCCGCCCCTCGCAGATTCTGTCCGCCGCGGCTTTTGACAACGCCATCACCCTGCTGCACGCCCTGGGCGGCAGCACCAACGCCGTCGTGCATTTGCCCGCCATCGCCGGGCGCGCCGGCGTCGATTTGCCGCTAAAGCGCTTTGATGAACTGAGCCGCAGGACGCCGCTGATCGCCAATATGCGCCCGACCGGTCAATATCAGATGGAAGACCTCTTCTACGCCGGCGGGATTCCCGCCGCGCTTAAGGCTTTGCTGCCTCTGCTCAACGGTGATGCGCTGACCGTGACCGGCAAAACACTGGCGGAAAATGTGGCGTCGGCGGAAATCAGCAATCCCGATATCATCCGCTCGCTGGACAAGCCCTTGCAAGCGGAAGGCGGCTTGAGCATCCTGCGCGGCAATCTGGCGCCCGATGGCGCGGTCATCAAACATGCCGCCGCCAGCCCGGAATTGCTGCGGCACAGCGGTCCTGCGCTTGTTTTCAAAGACCTGGCAGATCTCAAAGCGCGCATTCACGATCCCGCGCTGGCTGTAACAAAGGATCATGTGCTGGTGCTGCAAAACGCCGGTCCCGTCGGCGGACCAGGCATGCCCGAAGTCGGCAATCTGCCCATCCCGCAAAAGCTGCTGAAACAGGGCATCCGCGATATGCTGCGCATCTCCGATGCCCGCATGAGCGGCACCTCCTATGGGACCATCGTCTTGCATGTCGCGCCGGAAGCCGCGCTTGGCGGTCCGCTGGCGCTGGTCGCAGATGGGGATATCATTGAACTGAATGTGCCGGAGCGCCGCTTGCGCCTGCGCGTCAGCGAGGACGAGCTTGAGAAACGCCGAGCCGCCTGGTCAGCGCCGCCGCCAGCTTATCAGCGCGGCTATGGGCAGATGTACCTGCGAAATGTCAATCAAGCGCCGGCTGGGCTGCGATTTTGATTTTCTGCGTGGGAAAGATCCGGTGACTGCGGAAGAGCAGGCCAAGTTTTAGACAGCACGCGCCTGCTAAGGGCTAACTTGCTTTATAAGCTGACGGATCTCACGGGCGCTGATGTCTGCCTGTTCTGTTTTTGAATATATCGACAGCAATACCGCTTGATTAGCCAGCCGCAAATAGTAGATAATGCGGAAGCCTCCGCTTTTGCCGCGTCGCGCTGCCCGATTTGGCAAGCGAACCATGAATACTTCATAACCCGTTCCTGGAACGC
>CBDCAX010000003.1:0-5887 GCA_965214075.1 Phototrophicaceae bacterium
ATCATCCTCTACTGGAGCAACGAGGATGAGGCATTCATTGCGGAGGCGCCAGAGTTGCCCGGGTGCATGGCGCACGGAGACGATCAGGAAACGGCATTGGAGAACATAAAAGACGCGACGCAGTTCTGGATCGACACCGCTCGAGAACTCGGCCGGCCGGTGCCCGAACCAAAGGGCGAGCGCTTGATGTATGCCTGACGGAGATCGCTTACGGTGCGCTGCTTGAACAGTGGTTAGGAACGAGCCTGTCAGGAATTTTGTGTTTGTGAGCGCTACGATGTCCGAAGGGGGGCAACATGGCGAGCAGACACAAACCGGCAGTCGCAGACGAGTTGCTGGATCAACTATTGGACGGGTCGGACGCACTTGAGGTATTCCAAAGCGGCGATCTGGTCGAGGATCTGAAGAAAGCACTGGCGGAACGCATTCTCAACGCCGACCTGGATCATCACCTCGACGATGGGGAGGAGCGGTTTAGTATGGTTGACGGGTGAGCGCGATCCTCGTGATGCCAGTCAGCCATCCAACGGTGCCCTCGCTCCGGGAGCTTCCCTTCGGGACTCCTCCTGGACCGAGGACGCCGCCGGCTGGCATGGGTTTATCACGAGGGTCGCCCACAAACCAGGGAACGATTTCCCTGACTTTTGTAAAACAGCTCACACACAAAGTTTCTGACACTCACGGCAGCACGAGGCTGGGCGCCTGCTCGGCCACCGCAACCGCCGCCTCGAGGTCGGCCAACGTTCCCGGCAGACGCGCCGCCAGGCAATCCGGCAACAGGCTGAAGGTGGTGTGACTCTCCGGGCAGTAGAAGCGGGCAACCCGCGTCCCGCGCGGCGTCTTGCGTTCGTACGTGCCGTGGCGCGCCAGCGAGCAGCCGCCCCGCGGATGGTTGGGACAACGCGCAAGCCTTGCATCGCGCCACGCCTCGGCCCTAACGTATTGCTCGCCGGTGTGCCCCGATTGAAACCGAAGTTGCACCGGCCACGGCCCGGTGGGGTGCTTTCCCGCGCGGGCCACTCCTTGAGAAAACCCAGGGAGTGGCAGATTACTCAGCCGCCACGCTCCAGGAAAGCGGTGGAGTTTTGGACGAGTCCTTACGGACCGGCCCGCACCCTACGGGCCGTGTGGACAGCCCATGGACAACGCGGGGACACGTTGCCCACCGCCTGCCCACACTCGCGGGCCTCTCGCCCACAACTCCACCGCTTCGACAACGAGACTTTGAGATCAGGAGAGGGAGCGGCTGCCGATACAATTTCCGAATTAGACCGTCATCCCCGACGATTCAACAATGGATCAATCCGACAAAAAGGCGGGGACTTCTAACGAATTAATGCGGCATACAACACTGAGGGTCAGTAGGCTGCGGGTGCTGTCTCTCCGGCGGATCACACCACTCGGCTGGCAGCGTAGGCGTCAGACTTTCATCCTCTAACCGAGAAGTTGGCCGACGACGTATTGATTCGGGAGGCTCGCTGACAACACCATCCATTGCATTGATTTTCCTCACCTATAGAAACCTAAAGTCGGATAATTTATTTAATAAATTACATACTTTTTGTATTGAATAGATATTTATTATATTTTAGAATAATTCATCCACAATATCGGGATTATATTCCGCCTATATTTGGATTTTTGAGGAGTGATATGTCCACTACAAATAGCCATGAAAAGAGGGATAAATTCGTTTCCTTGGCAGAGAAGAGGACCGTAAATGCGATTCGTGCGATTCGCACGATAGGCAAGTTAGGGAATCCTAATGCGTATAAATATGCCGAATCGGACGTGAGAAAGATCGCCAAGGCACTGGGAGATGAAGTCGAAGCTATGAAAAAAAGAATGAAAACGACACGGTCGCGGGACGAAGTCATCTTCAAGTTGTAATTAGATCGGGGGCAGCTATGGCTAATAGGGATCACAGACGCCTGTGCGAGGATCTTTTAAGAGCAGACGGGGAGTCTGCCGTAATCAAGATTTTGAATGATGCCGGCTATTGGGACCGGCCAGAGCTTTGGCGGCACTATGGTGATGTAGAAAACAATTGGGGGCAGAGCGGCAACCAGCAAAGTCTGGCGGAAGCCGCCCTCGCAGAGAAGATCGTGAACTCTGTTGACGCCCGGCTCATCAGCGAGTGTTGGAAGAACGGCATTGATCCCAAAAGTGCTCAAGCCCCTCGCTCGATCCGTAATGCTGTCGCAGACTTCTTTGGTGGAGAAAATGGCGGCAAGACCGAGACTGTAGATGTGATTCGGGAATGGGGACAAAGAAGAATTCGAAACCTCGCTGAACAAACAACCTTGTGCGCAACCGGCGTCCGGCCAAATACCTTAAACATAACGGTTGCGGACAAAGGCGAAGGCCAAACGGCGAGGCGTTTGCCTGAAACGATCTTGTCGTTGAGCAAAAGCAATAAGATGTATATTCCCTTCGTGCAGGGACAATTTAACCAAGGGGGAACCGGAGCCCTTCGGTTTTGCGGAGTGGACAATCTCCAGCTGGTGATCAGCCGCAGGGATCCGGATCTCCTGCATGAGGACAACGATCCGAACGACCACGCTTGGTGTTTCACGGTCGTTCGGCGAGAACGCCCCGCGGAAGGCCGGAAGAACTCCATCTACACGTATCTGGCGCCCATCGGTGTGCGGGAGCAAGCAAACTTCCGACAAGGGTCGGTGCTTTCCTTTCCAGCAAAGACGCTTGGCATTTTCCCAAACGATGAGGGGCCGTACGAAAAACACGCATCTTATGGCACGGCGATCAAGATGTACGACTACAAATTCATGGGAGAGAAGTCGAATATCCTGCGGGGGAAAAGCCTGCTTAGCCGATTGAACCTCCTTCTCCCGGAAATTGCGCTGCCAGTGAGATTTTTCGAATATCGCACCAACAAAAACGGAAAACACTTAGAACAAGGGAGCCGACGCACCACCGCACTAGGATTATTGCGGCGCATTGAAGACAACGAGAACGTGGAACCGGGATTCCCTGTCGCTGTGCCTTTCCGGGCAAACGGAGAGAAGCTCGTAGCGCGCATCTATGCTTTTGTCCCCAGAGGTACAGCAAAGACAGGTGAGGGGGCCAAGGACGGGACAAAGAAACTTGGAGGATTGCGTAGCTACCGAAAGAGTGAGGGCGTCTTGTTCCTGCGCAACGGCCAGACACAAGGAACTTGGCCAAAGGACTTCTACAAGCGCAAGGCCGTAAAAATGCCCATCCTAGCGGACGATCTGTTGGCGTTCGTGGAGTGTGACGATCTGAGCGATGCCATCCGCGAGGATCTGTTCATGCCAAGCCGAGATCGCTTGGCCGAAAATGAATTCAAACAGTCGCTGCTAGAGGCCCTTGAGGAAGTAGTCAGGGAATGTCAGGCGCTTAAGGAGCTACGCAGCAGACGACAGCAGGAGCGATTGCAAGCAAGGTTGGAAGATGAGAAGCCGCTCGTCGATGTGCTACAAGAATTAATCGAGAGTTCCCCCAACCTAGTCACCTTGCTTCAGTTTGGGGGTAGGATATCGACTCCATTTGATACACGGCCAACGAAGGATAACCCGGACGCAAAGTTTAGGGGGGTCCTATACCCAACGTACTTCAAGTTCAAAGGGGTTGAATACGGTACTCCTGTAACGCTAGCACGTCCGATTAATCGCCGGATACGCCTGACGTTCGAAACGGACGCTAGAAACGACTACTTCACTCGTGCTGCTGAGCGGGGAGGCTTTGACTGGGTTGGGACGGACGGCGCCGGCGATTTAAATGCAAGCTTCACTGGCCCGAACCTAAGGAATGGCATTGCCACTGTCACGATTAGCTTCCCCGACGAAGCTGAAATTGGCGAAGAGATGTCTTTCCTGGCGAAGGCTTTTGATTCAACAGGGTCGTTTGAAATCCCCTTCAGGATCACCCCGCTTGAAGCGGTTGACCGCAAAGGCGGCAGTTCAGGAGATCGGAGAGACCCTCCAGGTAAACGAAAAGGCAACAGTCGCGAAACGCCGCTAAAGATAGAGCCGCCGCGCATCGTTCGAGTCACTCGTGACGAGTGGAGCGTGCACGGTTTTGACGAATTCACGGCCATGAAAGTTGTTTCTCTGGGTGTCTCGCTATCGGATGAGAAGTCCGAGATTTATGAATTCAAGATAAACGTGGACAACACCCCGTTGATAAACGAGAGCAAACTCAAACGGCTAGACGACGACAAACACAAACTGCTTTGTGAACAATTTTTGTACGCTAACGTGCTGGTCGGGCTGTCCTTGTTGTTGGATGATCAAAAGAAGGATTACAACAAGTCTCCCGACAGCGAAGTTTCAGAAGAGTCTATCGAAGATCGTATTGATGCGGTTTGCCGAGCTATGGCCCCATTCGTGCCTACGTTAGTGTCCCTGGGCACGGCAGATCCGGAATCAGACAGTCATCTTGAGGGGCTTGAAGGCGTGGGGTGATTTTCCTTTTTTGGTGCACGAGGACGACCTCTCTTGATCCCGGAGAATGGGCTCGTTGCAGTGCGTGCCATTTGCGATTTGGGACATCCCTCCAAAGTCGCCCGTCTCCCGATTGATCCCACGGAAGGTCTTCGACTAAGCCGCAGAGGTTCATCACTTCCAAATATCTAGGTAGCTGCCACTCCGCGTCCGAAAAAGCGACGACCTGAACAATTGTTGTTTCTCGGCCCGCCATAGCTGCAACCGAACGAAACGACTGTTCTAGTTGATCGAAATAGGGGGTCAATCCGGGCCGTTTTCTGTCTCCCATCGTATAGTAAGAAGACCCTGCCCCATCAAATTTCCCGGCAATCCAGAACGGGGCCGGCGCCTCTCTGCGCCCGTCTATTTGCCAGCGGTGGTAGAGCATATGGATGCCCGGATAGGGTGGAGAGGTCAGGATTAGCCTGGGTGGTACCGCCCGTCGCACTGAAGAGTCTGTATGAGAACCGGCTGTAGTTCGGTGTAGGCTTACGCACAGCGGTTGCTGGTTATTCTTGGAGTGCTGTTCGACCTGCCTACGCAATGCCATCGCGGCCTGAAGCATCTCTTTGGCGAACGCGCTCATCTTCTCTCTAAATTCCGGGACCGAGGGCCTTTTCTTGCGGCCATCGAGGGCCCATTGGGCGGTTCGAAGCACGACACACCTAGCAAGGATTTCGCTCCGGGAGGGGTGCAATTGCCTCGCAGCTCCGAGAGATTGCTCTATCGCCTTTCGCACTCGCCAGACTGCATTGCCCTCGATGTTCCTGTAATAGCCGTCCTTTGCGTAGGTGTCATCGCGATTACTCGACGCCTTCATGTTGATTACCAAAGGAACGCTGGATCGCCAATTCTCGAAAGAACGAATTTCTTCGTCCGTCATCACAAGGGTTTTCGCCGTGCATATGAAGGTAGCGAGCGCGCTGACATCAATCCCGAGCGAGTGCCGCCCAAGTGCCATTGCCTCCACAAGCGTGGTACCCCCCCCGACGAAAGGATCAATCACCCAGTCACCTGGGTCAGAATACGCATCAATTACGGAGCGCGCGAATACGGGAGAAAATCTCGCTGGATACCGATAGAAGTTGTGTGTCCATCCGTGAACGCGGGCTCTATCTTGCGCGGCAGACGCGATCCGTTCTCTTTGCCGTAGCCGCCGATTCGGTGCTGTCATGCCCCTATCCACCTCAATTTTCACCACGCCACTCCGCCATCGTGTCAAGGAATCTGGCGATCCGCTCAGCCTCCTCAGGCGTTTGCTCCCATAGGTTGCGAAGGCTCATTTCCCGTTGAGACCAAGAACGATCTGTCTCTCCTCGGATCAATGCTTATGTCTCGATCTGAACGCCCAACACCTTGCATACTTGCACGACATTGTTGTTGGTCGTGCGAAACACACCCGTGCAAATCCACGAGACATG
>CBDCAX010000004.1:0-13510 GCA_965214075.1 Phototrophicaceae bacterium
TAAACAGTTGTTCGGGCATATCGGCCAGCCGGTAAAGTATCCGGGCAAAGAGACGGATGCGAATGACCAACTATATGAATAATTATAACAAATTATATTGTCTGGGGATAATATCCAGCCCTTGAGGTGCAGGGCAATTGCATCAAAATCCATAACTGCCGAATTTAACATCAAACTGATGAATTGTAGGGGCGAGCCTTGGCTCGCCCATGAAATTAGGCGCAAAATCGTGGGCGATTCTGTGCCACGCGTAGACACTGCGGGTCAATCGCCCACGAATAGAAGGTTGATGAAAACGGGCGATTGCTTTGATTGATGATTACAGTCCGCGCGCCGCTTCAATGCGCCGGATCAAACTGAGGTCGAATGCTTCCAGCGTATCAATGTGGGCGTCGGCGATTGCGAGGACTTCTGGGGGGAGCGGAAAGTCGGGGCTTGGCGCGGCCACCGCCGCCATGCCCGCCGCCTGGAGCGAGCGCAAGCCGTTTGCCGAGTCTTCGATGCCCACGGTCGCTTCGGGCAAGACGCCAAGCTGCGCCATCGCTTCCAGATAAATGTCGGGCGCGGGTTTGCCGCGGGGGATATCGTCACCGTAGATGATGACTTCAAAGACTTGGTCCAGACCGGTAATGCGCAGGACTGCTTTGATGATTTCTGTCGGTGAGCCAGAAGCCAAGCCGACGCGGAAATGCTGTTTCATGCGGTGAACCGATTCGATGGCGCCGGGGCGGGTCGGCATACGCTGCTCGTAGTGGGCGATGACGCGCCCTTTCATCTCGGCGATGATGTCCTCAATGGATTCATCCAGCCGCAGTTTCTCTTGCATCACCGTCGCCCATCCGACAGTACTGCGCCCCATCGCCAGCCGCTGATAGTCGTCGGTCCAGGTCTGGTCCCGGTCGCGGGCGAAGTCGACGCGCGACTTGTCCCAATAGACTTCGCTGTCGACTAGCACCCCATCCATATCATAGATGACGGCTTCAATCGGCATCCCCACCTCCTGGGCTATACACTAGACTTTCGCCAGCGCAGCCGCCGGCTACAGGGACTGATCGGCTGACGGGTCGACCACGCCGATGGTCAAGAGTATGTTGGCGTAAATGCGTTGTTCGCCCGTGGCGATGACCAGGCAGCAATTGTCTTTGCTGGCTTCGTCATAAAATGCGAATCGCTCCAGCGCCTGCAATTCAATTTGGTCGCCCAACAGATGTCGGAATTCTTGGTATATGCTCGGCTCGGCGCCATCATGGCGCGCCATCACCTGCGCCGCTTCGACCGGCGTCACGCTCAATAGCGCCGCCAGCACATCCGTGACCGTGACCATGCCCGGCGCCAGGTTGAGATAGACGCGCTCGGCAAGTGGGTTCGCGCCGGTCGAAACCGGGTAGTTTCCGTCGGGAATCAAGATCGTGGCGCCGTGCCCGGCTTCGCCAAGGGCGCCAAGAATTTGTGGGTGAATCAGCTTGCCGTTTATCATTCTCTTCTCCATTTTTCGTAACCAGCGAGGGTCGCGTAGGTCGCGTAGACACTGACCGCCGACACTGACCGCCGACACCGTGATTTATCCGTAAATATGCCAAAAAAGGACGTAATGTAGGGGCGATTCTGTGCCGCGCGTAGACACTGCGGGTCAATCGCCCACGATTTTGCACCCAATTTCATGGGCGAGCCAAGGCTCGCCCCTACAATTTATCAGTTTGATGTTAAATTCGACAGTTATGGATTTTGAAGCGATTGCCCTGCGCGTCCGCCATGCTGTCGCGCTAAATCTTTCTGATGCGGTCCCCGACCCTGATCATGCCATCTTGAATCACACGGGCGTAAACGCCGCGCAAGCGCTGGCTTTTTCCCGCCTCCGACATGACCCACTTGCGCGCGGAGGCGCCGAAGCGGCGGGCGAACTTGCCACAGCCGGTATGCGGCGTGCGGGCGATTTCCAGAATCACGCCGCCGATCTGCAGTTTTGCGCCCGCAGGCAGATTGCCCATCGAGATATCGAGATCGACAAAAAGCTGATCGCCCGCTTCCGCCCAGCGCGATTTGTCGGCGGTTAGGAGATTAATCACGCGGCTGTTCATTATCGTAACCTGGGTTTCTTGAATCGGTTCGCTGTCAGGGTTTTTGCGCCTGGCGCGGTCCAACCAGTCATCGCCTTCCAAGCCCTGGGCGGCTGTGAACCTGGCGGTTTGCAATGCTTCGCGTTGATCGGCTTCTGGCCGGCGCACGATCAACTCTACAATGCCATCATCGCTTGGCGATTTGTCCATTTGCTCCCAGGCTTCGTTCAAGGTTTCAATACTCTTCACGGCTTCCATTGCTCGCTCCAGGCGCTTGACGATTATTCCTGCGCAGACTATACACTAAAAGCTGGGAAAATTCTGCGCTTTTTTGCTCGCCGCCCAGGGCAATTGCATCAAAATCCATAAATGACGAATTTATCATCAAACTAACAAATTGTAGGGGCGAGCCTTGGCTCGCCCATGAAAATTGGCGCAAAATCTTGGGCGATTCACAGAATCGCCCCTACATTGCGTCCTTTATTGGCATATTTTCGGATAATTCTCGGAGTTGGAGGTCAGTGTCGCAGGGCTGTGTCTACGCGCCCTACGCGACCCGTGGTGCCTCAATGTTGAAATAATTTGAAGCGATTGCCCTGGGATGCGACATAGCATTGTGGCAAGTCAATTGTTACCATGTCACAAAGTGGCTGATGCTGCGCGAAACTAAGAATAGGAGTGGAGCTGGCTATGGCAATCGAACACAGGCGCTTGGGCAAACACGGCGTATACGTCAGCAATCTATGTTTGGGCACGATGAACTTCGGCTGGCATACGCCCAGGCAAGAGGCATTCGCAATTATGGATCGCGCGCTTGAACTGGGCATCAACTTCTTCGATACAGCCGATGTCTATGGGCGCAAAATCGAATGCGGCTTGACCGAAGAGATCATCGGTCAATGGCTCGCCCAGGGCAGGGGACGCCGGGACGCGGTCATTCTGGCGACGAAAGTGCATAATCCCTTCAGCCGCAAAGCGAATCTGCCCGAAGCCAATAGCGAGCGCGGCGGACTGTCCGCCTACAAGATTCGCAAGCATTGCGAAGGCAGCTTGTCCCGTTTGCAAACCGACCATATCGACATTTATCAGATGCACCATATCGACCGCGGCTGCCCCTGGGATGAAACCTGGGGCGCTTTTCACGCGCTCGTCCAGCAAGGCAAAGTCGTTTATGTCGGCTCGAGCAACTTCGCGGGCTGGGATATCGCCACCGCCTGCCAAGAAGCCTCCCGCCGTCACATGACCGGTCTGGTTAGCGAACAGAGCATCTATCACCTGGATAACCGCGCCATCGAGCTGGAAGTCATCCCAGCCTGCCGCCATTACGGCCTTGGCTTGATCCCCTGGAGCCCCTTGTCTGGCGGCTTGCTAGGCGGCGCGCTGGAAAAGGTCGAAACGGGAAGGCGCAGCAACCCCGACTTGATAGCGCGCGTCGAATCGAAACGAGAGCAGCTCGAAGCCTATGAAAGCCTGTGTCGCGAAATTGGATCCCCGCCGGGCGAAGTGGCGCTGGCATGGCTGCTGCATAACCCCGCTGTCAGCGCGCCGATCATCGGTCCGCGCACGCTGGAGCAACTGGAAAGCGCCGTCCGCGCCAGCGAAATCCGCCTGGACGCGAGCGTCTTGGACAGGCTGGACCAGATCTTCCCTGGTCCCGATGGCGAAGCGCCGCAAGCATACGCCTGGTAAACCAGTTGCCCTGGGATTCTAATCCATAATTAAGGCGTTTTTCACTTAAGCGCGCTATAATTGTTAGAATAATAGAATTATCTGGAGTCCGCATGAAAATCCCAGCCTACGCCAATGCATGGCAGTTCCTTGTCTTTTCAATTGTTTTGCTCATCCTGCCGTTACCGAGCGCGCGCGCGAACGATATTGTGGTGGACAAACACTGCAGCCTGGCGCAAGCCATCGGCTCCGCCAATAACAATTCATCCAAAGCCCGCTGCGAAACAGGCTATCGAGAAGATACCATTTTCTTGGAAGACGATTTGGACTTGTTGGACGAGTTGCCCGCCATCACTTCCAAGATTGTCTTGGAAGGCAATAACCACACCATTTACGTAAAACCGCGCTATCCCGCTTTTACAATCAAATACGGCGATCTCACCATCAAAAACCTGCGCGTGAAATTCAGCGGCAAGAACCGCGCCGGTCCCACTATCGAGATTGTTAATGGCTCGCTAAGCATCATCGACAGCCAGATTGAACGCTGCACGGGCAAATTCTTGGTGGAAGACAGCTTTGGCACGGTTCTAGGCGACAGCGACGTCTGTGGCTACTCGGCGGAAACCGTTGAAAGCTGGTTTGGCGGACCCGCGCCTATCGCGACAGCGATACCTGCGCCAGCGCAGTCCGATACCTGCGCTGCCTTAACCGGCACGACAGCCACGATTTCCGCGCGTTATGGGCTCGGCAGCGGCCTGCAATGCCAGCAGGTGGACGCAACTGGCATCGGCAACGCGGCGATTGTCCAGTCCGGTTTCATTGACGCGGTTGACGTCTGGGGCTATGTCGAACAAGGCGTGGAAATCTGTTTCGCGCAACAAGGCGCGATCGTCTTCCTGGATGCGGCAACAGCGCCTCGGATGCCGGTGCCGGTAGAACAGTTCGCCCGTGATGGCAAGACCTGCGCGGCGTTTGATAGACCCGGCACGGTTGTGCTTGTGCCTGGGCAAGCGCCAGCCAGAGAAACCGAGGCGCCCGTGGACCCGCCAACGCCGCAATGCAGCATCACCACGACCGTCAATCTCAAACTCCGCGCCGCTCCCGCTATACGCAAGAATATAATCGGATATGTGTCGCGCGGAACAAGTTTTGTCCCCATTGCGCGGACAACGTATTGGTTCAATGTCGATTATCACGGAACGCTGGGCTGGATCAACGCCAACCCGAGCTATGTCATTATAGCCGGCGCTTGCGCCTAGCCTATTCACGCCCTTGGAAAAACAACTTTACAGGCAGAAGGCGCGACTCTAGTCCCTGGTACAATTTTCCCGCAATCGCCTGATTCATACTTGCGTGAGTAGCGAGCGCTGCCACCGGTCCTTCCTCCGCGCGACATCGCAACAGAGTTTACAGAAATTTTACATCTTCGACAGCGATCAGTCAGAATTTTACGTATAATACTTTTAGAGTTTACTGAACGTACAGAATGTACGAAGGATAATGAACATGAAACGCATACTTGCAGTTTTCTCCATTATGGTCATCTTTGTGACGACAGGCGCGATCTTTGCCGACGGTCACGAAGCGACCATCGCCGACGTCGTCCTGGCCTCTGCAGAATCCGAGGCGGCTGAATTCACGACTTTGCTCGCCGCCGTCAGTGCGGCCGACCCCGCTATCTTGGAAGCGCTGGCGAACCCAGAGGCCGAATTGACAGTCTTCGCGCCAACTGACGCTGCTTTTGCCGCCTTAGCCGAAGCGCTGGGAGAAGAGGCATTCAACGCGATTCTGTCGGAAGAGGGGACGCCCAAGCTGAATGAGATATTGAGCTATCATGTCCTCAACGGCCAGGTTGCCTCCGCGGATGTCATCGCCGCGTTGTCGGACGCCGAAGCCGATGATATGGGCATGGTCGGCTTCTCGGTTGTGACCTTGAGCGGACAGACGCTGGATGTCGCCGGCACGGTCGGCGCAGACGGGCTCGACCTTTCGGCGGGCATCACCGTTGACGGCGCCAATTTGGTCCTCGACATGCTAGACATCGAAGCCAGCAATGGCGTCATCCATGTCATTGACGCGGTGGTCCTGCCCGAGCTGCGCACTATCGCCGATATTGTCGTCGAATTGGCTGGGGCGGAAAATCCAGAGTTTACTACGTTGCTAACCGCTGTAAGCGCCGCCAACCCGGATCTGCTCGCAGCGCTTGCCGATCCTGCCGCTGAATTGACCGTTTTCGCGCCTGTGGACGCCGCCTTCGACGCGGTGGAAGGCTTGGAAGCAATCGTCGCCGACACCAGCCTGCTGACAGGCATCCTGCAGTATCATGTCTTCCCTGGCACGGTCTACAGCTTCCAGATTGGCGACCTAGTGGACGATATGGGTCAAGTAAAAATCGCTATGGCAAACGGCAGCGAAGCGACGCTATCCGTCAGCGATATGGGCCTCATGCTCGACGCCGCCAACGTTATGTTGGAACTGGTGGATATCGAAGCGAGCAACGGAGTCATCCATGTCATCGACGGCGTCATCGCGCCCCAGTCCTAGGCTGCGGACCGGGCTAGATTAAATTGAATACCTTGAAGCCCCGCCGGACGGCGCGAGCTTCAAGGCGGAATCGCCCTCATCAGCCGATGGGGGCGATTCTTTTTCTGGCGTTGCTTGGCGCGGGTAAGCTCAGGCTTGATAGGCTGCCCAGAGCAGCTCGGCGATGTGCATGACGGGCAGGTCCTTGCCAGCCAATTCCAAATGTTTTTGCAACTGCGTGATGCAGCCGATATTGCCGGACACGACAAGGTCGGGTTTGGCGGACAGAATGTTTTCCACCTTGAGCCGCCCCAATTCTTCGGCGATAGCTGGCTGGTCCAGGTTGTAGGTGCCAGCCGAGCCGCAGCACATGCCGGCGTCGTGTATATCAAGCAGGCGCAAATTGGGAATTTGATTGAGCAGCTCGCGCGGCTCGTTTTGCAGCCCCTGCGCATGCAAGAGGTGACAGGCGTCTTGGTAGGCGACAGCGCGCTCGGCGGCGAATCCGCGCGGCTCGCGCAAGCCCAGCTGGGCCAGGTAGGCGCTGAAATCCATCACTTTGCCGGAAAAGTCGCCTGCATTTTTTAGGTCCGCCTGACCTTTAAAGAGCAGCGGGTAATCTTTCATGCCAGAGCCGCAACCGGCGGCTGTGGTGATGATGGCGTCAATATCGTCGGGTATCAGCGGGAAATTGCGCCGGGCGATCTGCCGCGCTTCCGCTTCCGCGCCGATGTGCAGCAAGATAGAGCCGCAGCAGCTTTGCCCGGCGGGGATATGCACTTCGACGCCATTCGCCGCCAGC
The DNA here is from genome assembly GCA_965214075.1 of Phototrophicaceae bacterium. GTDB lineage: Bacteria > Chloroflexota > Anaerolineae > Aggregatilineales > Phototrophicaceae > UBA6055. Next base: position 7,051 of record CBDCAX010000004.1, read on the forward strand.
AGCTTTGCCGCCGCCAGGTTTATCTGTGGCGCCAGCGCTTGCTGCACGCAACCCGCAAGCAGCGCGACCACCCCGCGGCGCTGGCCCCGCGCCGGCAGCAAGGGCGGCAGCGGCGGCATGTCCGGCAGCTTGTCCGGCAGCATGTTCAACATGGCGGCGAAGGCTTCGGGCAAGAATGGCTGCAGCGCCTTGCCGATTTTGCCGCCTTTCATCGCCAGGCGAAAGCGCCGCGGATAGGGCAGGGTTTCGATTATCAGCCGCCGCGCGACGCTATCCACCAGGGGACGCGCTCGCGCTTGCTCTTGCAGGGTTCGGTAGCTCACCAGCAGATCGCCATAAGCCACCCCGGAAGGGCAGGCGGGCACACAAGCCATACAGCCCAGGCAGCGGTCGATGAATGGCTGCGCCTCGTCCGCCTCGATTTGTTCTTCAAGCACGCCTTTCATCAGATAGATGCGGCCCCGGGGCGAATCCATCTCCTCGCCCAAGAGCTTGTAGGTTGGGCAGGCTGCCAGGCAGAAACCGCAGTGGACGCATTTTTCGATGGCTTCCGCCATTTCCGGCGCGCGCAGGTCGTCGCTCTTTATCTGATGCCGCATGAGCCCTCTTTCATGTTTTTGGCTTGGCAGAAAGCATTGGCATAAAAATCTTGCCCAAGACCCCGGCTAAACCAGCTTGTTATTCGGGTCCAGCACATGCTTGACGCGCGCCGCCAGCTCATTTTCTAAGGGCTTGCCGATCAAGGAGCAATCGACCGAGCCGCGCAGGACTAAGCCTGGCAGTTGCTGCGCTTCCAGTATCTGCTGGAGCGCGCCGATGTCCTCTGTCGCCAGCCAGGCGACATTCCCGCCTGCGCTATAACGCCGCTGCATTGCGCGAACGCGATCGTCAAAGCGCGCTATCTGCCGCGGCGAGATGACGACTTTGACCAGGTATTCGCCTGTCAAACCCGCCAGCGGGTCGCGCAGCGCCGCGTCGTCCGTCACATCGGCGGCGTCGAGGAGCGCTGTTTCCGCGCGCAGCATGGCGACGAATTGATTCGCTCGCTGTGGCAAGGTATCTTGAAAGCCGGCTAACCCCGCCAGTATAGACCAACCCCGACTGGACGGGGCGAAGTCTAATAGATCCAGCTCAAAGGGACTGCGATTGCAGCGATGGACCGCGCTCAGGGCATCTTCCAGCGAGCGGTAGCGCAAGCGCAGACCATGATAAACTGGCGCGTCGGGAAAGACCTTGAAGGTCAGCTCGGTCATGATGGCGTATTTGCCCAGGCTGCCGACCAGGAACTTGCTCAAGTCGAAGCCGGCTGCGTTCTTGACCACCACCCCGCCAACGCGGAAAGCCCGTCCCAAGCCATCGACCACCCCCGCTCCCAGAACAAAGTCGCGTATGCCGCCGTAGCGATGCCGCCGCGAGCCGGACAGGTTGCAGGCGACGGTCCCGCCGATGCTCGCATGATCCGCAAGGAGCGGATCAAATGGCAGATACTGGCCTTCTTGGCGCAATGCCGCCTGAATCTCGCTGAGGCTCGTGCCGGCGCGAACGCTGAGCGTATACTCCTGCGGTTGATATTCGGTGATGCCGCGCAGGCCGGACAACTCAGCCAGCATGACGTCGGCGTCGACTTGATGGAGCGCTGGTTTGCTGCGCCGGCCGACGACGTGAATCCGCCGATGACTGTTGACAAATGCCTGTAATTCCGCGACAGAATGCAACATGTTCCTGGTCATTCGCGGGAAATCACTCCTTGCCGCTCCAAGGGGTGCATCCCGCGCATTTGCAGGGCGGGCGCCTCGCCATCGGGGAACATTTTGCCGCGGTTGGCGATCTCTTCGGGATCAATCGCGCGGCGCAAGTCCCGCATGATTTCGATTTCAACGGGGCTGAACATCGTCGGCAGATATTCGCGTTTTTCCATGCCGATGCCGTGCTCGCCGGTAATGGAGCCGCCCAGATTGACGCACATGGTTAATATCTCCCCTGCCAGCGCTTCGGCTTTTTCCAGCGCGCCTTCTTCGCGGCCATTGTACAAGATCAAGGGATGCAAATTGCCATCGCCGGCATGGAAGACGTTGGCGACGTCCAGCTGATACTTGGTCTTGAGCTCGTCGATTTTGACCAGCGCTTCGCCCAGGCGGCTGCGCGGCACAACGCCATCCTGAACAATATAATCGGGGCTGAGGCGCCCCACAGCCGAAAACGCGCCCTTGCGCCCTTTCCAGATTCGCGCGCGTTCATCGTCGCTGTTCGCCTCGTGAATTTCGAATGCGCCGGATTCTTCAATCACAGCCCGCAATTCGGCGAATTCGGCTTCGACTTGCAGCGCTTCGCCTTCCAGCTCGACTATCAGAATCGCTTCCGCGTCCAGCGGATAGCCCGCCGCCACCGATGCTTCCGCCGCTTTTATCGCCAGCCGGTCCATAATTTCCATGGCACCCGGCAACAGACCGGAAGCCACGACCATCGACACGGCATCGCCGGCGCGGCCCAAGTTGTCGTAGGCGGCCATCACGGTGCGGTATCGTTCCGGCGCCGGCATCAAGCGCAGGGTGATTTCCAGCGCGATGCCAAATAAACCCTCGGAACCCACGAAAAGCCCCACCAGGTCCGGTCCGATGCCGACGCCTTCAATGCTTTCGCTGCCGAATTGGGTCACGGCGCCGTCCGCCAGCACCACCTTCATGCCCAAGACGTGATTGCTGGTCATGCCGTACTTCAGGCAGTGCGCGCCGCCACTGTTGAAGGCGATATTGCCGCCAATGGTGCAGATGGACTGGCTCGATGGATCTGGCGCGTAATACAAGCCAAATTGCCGCACCGCTTCGGTGACATGCAAGTTGATCACGCCTGGCTCCACCACCGCAATGCGCTGCTCTGGATCAATTCTTTTGATGCGATTGAGGCGGTTCAAGCCGATCATCAAGCCATCGGCAATCGGCAGCGAGCCGCCGGACAAGCTGGTGCCGCTGCCCCGCGCCACGAAGGGCACTTTCATCCGATGGCAGAGGCGCACGGTGTCGATGATTTCTGCTTCATTGACCGGCAGCGCCACCGCCCCGGGCTTGGTTTGGAAGGCAATCAGCGCGTCGGATTCATAGGGCAAGAGCTCGACATCGCGCGTTAGCAGGCGGTCGGCGGGGTAGATCGCTTGCAGCGATTCGATGAAGGGGTGCTTCATATTTTCACCCTTTAGTTTCTCCCCGTCAATACGGTCATGGTTCAAATGTAGTCGCTATATGATATGTTTCGCAGGATATGGGCTTAAATAGTCTGGTAGATTAACTGTTTGCCCTAACGTTTCGCTGGCGCGTTAATCGGCTAGCTATCTGGCGACCATAGTCCCGACTCTTTGAGCATGCGCAGTATCGTATCTGTTGGCCAAGCGTCTAGCTCGCGGCGGCGGTCGATAAACAGCAAGATACGTGTTTCCGCACCTTCAAAATATAACACACGAAACCCAGCTCTTTTGCTTAAGCCCGTTGAGCTATCTTTAACACGCGCGCCGTATACCGGCGCCGATTTCACATCGCGAGCGCGCTTATGCGGAACCGCACCGGCAGACAGCTTTTGCTTGAAAATCGCCAGGTCGAAAGGAAGTTTCGGATACTTCTTTGGCTTTGACAGCGCCCTAACTTGATAGTCAAATTCTGGTGTGGATACTACTGGTTTGTACTGCATCGGAATCACAATCCTGCAGCTCCGCTATTAATTCATCGGCAGGCCGCGTTCGACCCTGCGCCATGTCGCGAAAGCTGCGCACAAGGCTTTCCTCTTCCGCCAGGTCCTCCGAATATTCAAAGATGCTGTTCTCGCGCTGCTCTGGATAGAGGAAATAGATCGCTCGCACCAGCTCATCAAAGGACGCCATCCTGGAAATCCATTCGACAACGCGTTTCACGCCAGATTCCAAGTCCTCCGGCAAACTGTGTCGCCAAGATGCGACGTCGCGAGCCAAGCGATACATAGGACGGCCGTCGTCGCTGAGAAAAGTCTCGATCATCGGTCCCTCGCTCAACCTCTCTACATCCGCATAGATTTCTTGCGCAAATGGACCATACATATACGGTCGAAATCGATAGAAATTCTCCGGGAGCCTGCCCTCGAACTCCTCGCCCACCAAGAATGCTGACTTCTGTAATTGCACCCTGCCCACGCCATCCTCACCTGCCGCTGCGATGATGGCGATCAATACATTTTCCCTGTTCGCCACCTTTCCAGACATGCCACTCCTCCGTATTTTCTATGTCTTACAAACATAATTGAAGGCGGATGAGGCTTGCGCCCGCATCTTATCCCGCCGTTGCCAGCCGCGCCTCGACCTGTTTGGACAGCTTCTTCAGCGCTTGCTTGGTAATCTGTTTGGCAGCCACGTCCAGCAAGCGCTGACCCACCGCCGCGATCTTGCCGCCGATGCGGGCGTCGCCGGCATAGTACATCATCGTGCCGCTGTCCGCTGTCTCCAGGCGGATTTCGCCTGCGCCGGTGACATGACCGGCCGGTCCCTTGCCTTCGACTAGCAAGCGATAACTTTCCGGTGGCTGGACATCCACCAGCTCGAAGCTGGATTCGAACTTGCCATTGACAGGACCGACCCGCACCGCCAGCTTGCTTTCATACTTGTTCTCGCCAATTTCTTGCAGACCCTTCGAGCCGGGGATGATGCTGCCGAGGACGTCGATGTCCATCAGCACTTCCCAGACCAATTCGCGCTCAAAATCAAACTCGTAACTGCCTTCAATGTGCATCATGTTCCTCCGGTATCGCGCTCGCATCAATCATAATTGACTTCGTGCGAAATTACGAACCTGGCTTATGAATTGAAGACGCCGCTAGGACGACGCCGTTTGATACCGCTGGACAGTTTGGTAGAATGGCTCTATACAAAGGTAGGCTGAAAGACGCGATTTGCCATGCTTATGGAAGTCCATTTCATCAGCGCGAGCGATTTTCTCAATATCGTCGACAGCCCGGAATATGTCGACCGCATCGTCGAACTCGTGGAAGGAGAGATCGTCGAGATGTCAAAACCAACCGGATAGCATGGACAAATAACCATGCTTTTAGGCGCAAAGGTTTTCAATTATGTAGCGGAAAACAGGCTCGGCGTCGTCACCGCGGCAGAGACAGGCTTTATCTTGGAGCGCAATCCCGACGGCAGAGACAGCGTGCGTGGATTGGATATAGCATTCCTTAGCAGCGCAAGAGCTCCGGCCACGCTCCCTGACAGCTTGCTGGAAGTAGCGCCGGATCTCGCCGTAGAAGTGATTTCACCTAGCAACGAAGCGGCGGATATTCACCGCAAAATACGCCAACTGCTGGCCGCGGGCACAGCGCTTGTTTGGATTGTCTACCCGGAAACGCGAACTGTCGAGGTCCACACAAAAACCGGGGCTACCACGTTTGCGGATGATGATATAATCAGCGGTGGCGATGTCCTGCCTGGCTTTGAAGTTGCCGTCCGCGAGATCTTCCCCGCCTCCTAATCAATCGTTTTTTCAGCCCACCCGCAGAATCACCTTGTTGACGCCATCCTCATAAGCCGCTTTAAGTTTCATAGCTAGACGAGGAATGCAAATTGAAGATTCGTCGTATACACATAAAGAATTTCCGCTCAATAAAAGAGCTGTCATTTGAACCTGGCAATATCTGTGCGCTTGTTGGAGAGAACGGCGCGGGCAAATCGAATATCCTTGCTGCATTAGACTTTCTACTTGGTGAGCGGTGGCCGTCTAGTAAAAGTCTCGATTCTTCAGACTATTTCGGACATAACATGTCTAATACAGTTAAGATTGGCGTCCAGTTTGAGCCAAATTCAAATAATATTGAATGGTACTGGTGCAAGTTTCAGCAAGATGACAAAGACGATGTCCGAATCAGGTATTTCGGAAATCAACAAAAATATTATGCGTCTAACGATGCCCGCGAAAAAATGGCAATGGTATATGTTGATGAACGCCGAGATATTGATAAACATCTAAGATATTCAAAGTGGGAGCTGCTTGGTCGAATCTTGCACCGCTTCAATGAATTACTCCCTGATTCAAATAAAAATCAGTTGGAGAAGCACTTTGAACAAGCGTTGCAATCATTAAAGTGTAGTGGTCTTGAAAAACTGGGCACCTAGAAAAGAGAGAATTCTAGAGTAACAGTGAAAGGGACACGCTCATGGGGAAATACCGGAAGCACTCGCCGGAAACGAAGGTCAGAATTGTGCTGGAAATCCTTCGCGGCGAGAAATCTCTGGCGCAAGCCAGTCGTGAGTACCAGATTAAGGACAGCCTGCTTTACCGCTGGAAAGACCAGTTTCTCGAAGGCGCGAAGCAGGCTTTCGCCTACGGTCAACCAGCCGAGCAGAAGCGTCGCGCGGACAAGATGGCTGAATTAGAGCGGCTAGTGGGAAAGCTGACCATGCAACTGGAAATTGCAAAAAAAGCCTCTCACTATGTGCAATCTCTACCAC